>NZ_SAUH01000002.1 GCF_004193175.1 Streptomyces sp. RFCAC02
CCTCGCGGGTTTTCGCTATTTATGAAAATTTTCCGGTTTAAGGCGTTTCCGTTCTTCTTCGTCATAACTTAATGTTTTTATTTAAAATACCCTCTGAAAAGAAAGGAAACGACAGGTGCTGAAAGCGAGCTTTTTGGCCTCTGTCGTTTCCTTTCTCTGTTTTTGTCCGTGGAATGAACAATGGAAGTCAACAAAAAGCAGCTGGCTGACATTTTCGGTGCGAGTATCCGTACCATTCAGAACTGGCAGGAACAGGGAATGCCCGTTCTGCGAGGCGGTGGCAAGGGTAATGAGGTGCTTTATGACTCTGCCGCCGTCATAAAATGGTATGCCGAAAGGGATGCTGAAATTGAGAACGAAAAGCTGCGCCGGGAGGTTGAAGAACTGCGGCAGGCCAGCGAGGCAGATCTCCAGCCAGGAACTATTGAGTACGAACGCCATCGACTTACGCGTGCGCAGGCCGACGCACAGGAACTGAAGAATGCCAGAGACTCCGCTGAAGTGGTGGAAACCGCATTCTGTACTTTCGTGCTGTCGCGGATCGCAGGTGAAATTGCCAGTATTCTCGACGGGCTCCCCCTGTCGGTGCAGCGGCGTTTTCCGGAACTGGAAAACCGACATGTTGATTTCCTGAAACGGGATATCATCAAAGCCATGAACAAAGCAGCCGCGCTGGATGAACTGATACCGGGGTTGCTGAGTGAATATATCGAACAGTCAGGTTAACAGGCTGCGGCATTTTGTCCGCGCCGGGCTTCGCTCACTGTTCAGGCCGGAGCCACAGACCGCCGTTGAATGGGCGGATGCTAATTACTATCTCCCGAAAGAATCCGCATACCAGGAAGGGCGCTGGGAAACACTGCCCTTTCAGCGGGCCATCATGAATGCGATGGGCAGCGACTACATCCGTGAGGTGAATGTGGTGAAGTCTGCCCGTGTCGGTTATTCCAAAATGCTGCTGGGTGTTTATGCCTACTTTATAGAGCATAAGCAGCGCAACACCCTTATCTGGTTGCCGACGGATGGTGATGCCGAGAACTTTATGAAAACCCACGTTGAGCCGACTATTCGTGATATTCCGTCGCTGCTGGCGCTGGCCCCGTGGTATGGCAAAAAGCACCGGGATAACACGCTCACCATGAAGCGTTTCACTAATGGGCGTGGCTTCTGGTGCCTGGGCGGTAAAGCGGCAAAAAACTACCGTGAAAAGTCGGTGGATGTGGCGGGTTATGATGAACTTGCTGCTTTTGATGATGATATTGAACAGGAAGGCTCTCCGACGTTCCTGGGTGACAAGCGTATTGAAGGCTCGGTCTGGCCAAAGTCCATCCGTGGCTCCACGCCAAAAGTGAGAGGCACCTGTCAGATTGAGCGTGCAGCCAGTGAATCCCCGCATTTTATGCGTTTTCATGTTGCCTGCCCGCATTGCGGGGAGGAGCAGTATCTTAAATTTGGCGACAAAGAGACGCCGTTTGGCCTCAAATGGACGCCGGATGACCCCTCCAGCGTGTTTTATCTCTGCGAGCATAATGCCTGCGTCATCCGCCAGCAGGAGCTGGACTTTACTGATGCCCGTTATATCTGCGAAAAGACCGGGATCTGGACCCGTGATGGCATTCTCTGGTTTTCGTCATCCGGTGAAGAGATTGAGCCACCTGACAGTGTGACCTTTCACATCTGGACAGCGTACAGCCCGTTCACCACCTGGGTGCAGATTGTCAAAGACTGGATGAAAACGAAAGGGGATACGGGAAAACGTAAAACCTTCGTAAACACCACGCTCGGTGAGACGTGGGAGGCGAAAATTGGCGAACGTCCGGATGCTGAAGTGATGGCAGAGCGGAAAGAGCATTATTCAGCGCCCGTTCCTGACCGTGTGGCTTACCTGACCGCCGGTATCGACTCCCAGCTGGACCGCTACGAAATGCGCGTATGGGGATGGGGGCCGGGTGAGGAAAGCTGGCTGATTGACCGGCAGATTATTATGGGCCGCCACGACGATGAACAGACGCTGCTGCGTGTGGATGAGGCCATCAATAAAACCTATACCCGCCGGAATGGTGCAGAAATGTCGATATCCCGTATCTGCTGGGATACTGGCGGGATTGACCCGACCATTGTGTATGAACGCTCGAAAAAACATGGGCTGTTCCGGGTGATCCCCATTAAAGGGGCATCCGTCTACGGAAAGCCGGTGGCCAGCATGCCACGTAAGCGAAACAAAAACGGGGTTTACCTTACCGAAATCGGTACGGATACCGCGAAAGAGCAGATTTATAACCGCTTCACACTGACGCCGGAAGGGGATGAACCGCTTCCCGGTGCCGTTCACTTCCCGAATAACCCGGATATTTTTGATCTGACCGAAGCGCAGCAGCTGACTGCTGAAGAGCAGGTCGAAAAATGGGTGGATGGCAGGAAAAAAATACTGTGGGACAGCAAAAAGCGACGCAATGAGGCACTCGACTGCTTCGTTTATGCGCTGGCGGCGCTGCGCATCAGTATTTCCCGCTGGCAGCTGGATCTCAGTGCGCTGCTGGCGAGCCTGCAGGAAGAGGATGGTGCAGCAACCAACAAGAAAACACTGGCAGATTACGCCCGTGCCTTATCCGGAGAGGATGAATGACGCGACAGGAAGAACTTGCCGCTGCCCGTGCGGCACTGCATGACCTGATGACAGGTAAACGGGTGGCAACAGTACAGAAAGACGGACGAAGGGTGGAGTTTACGGCCACTTCCGTGTCTGACCTGAAAAAATATATTGCAGAGCTGGAAGTGCAGACCGGCATGACACAGCGACGCAGGGGACCTGCAGGATTTTATGTATGAAAACGCCCACCATTCCCACCCTTCTGGGGCCGGACGGCATGACATCGCTGCGCGAATATGCCGGTTATCACGGCGGTGGCAGCGGATTTGGAGGGCAGTTGCGGTCGTGGAACCCACCGAGTGAAAGTGTGGATGCAGCCCTGTTGCCCAACTTTACCCGTGGCAATGCCCGCGCAGACGATCTGGTACGCAATAACGGCTATGCCGCCAACGCCATCCAGCTGCATCAGGATCATATCGTCGGGTCTTTTTTCCGGCTCAGTCATCGCCCAAGCTGGCGCTATCTGGGCATCGGGGAGGAAGAAGCCCGTGCCTTTTCCCGCGAGGTTGAAGCGGCATGGAAAGAGTTTGCCGAGGATGACTGCTGCTGCATTGACGTTGAGCGAAAACGCACGTTTACCATGATGATTCGGGAAGGTGTGGCCATGCACGCCTTTAACGGTGAACTGTTCGTTCAGGCCACCTGGGATACCAGTTCGTCGCGGCTTTTCCGGACACAGTTCCGGATGGTCAGCCCGAAGCGCATCAGCAACCCGAACAATACCGGCGACAGCCGGAACTGCCGTGCCGGTGTGCAGATTAATGACAGCGGTGCGGCGCTGGGATATTACGTCAGCGAGGACGGGTATCCTGGCTGGATGCCGCAGAAATGGACATGGATACCCCGTGAGTTACCCGGCGGGCGCGCCTCGTTCATTCACGTTTTTGAACCCGTGGAGGACGGGCAGACTCGCGGTGCAAATGTGTTTTACAGCGTGATGGAGCAGATGAAGATGCTCGACACGCTGCAGAACACGCAGCTGCAGAGCGCCATTGTGAAGGCGATGTATGCCGCCACCATTGAGAGTGAGCTGGATACGCAGTCAGCGATGGATTTTATTCTGGGCGCGAACAGTCAGGAGCAGCGGGAAAGGCTGACCGGCTGGATTGGTGAAATTGCCGCGTATTACGCCGCAGCGCCGGTCCGGCTGGGAGGCGCAAAAGTACCGCACCTGATGCCGGGTGACTCACTGAACCTGCAGACGGCTCAGGATACGGATAACGGCTACTCCGTGTTTGAGCAGTCACTGCTGCGGTATATCGCTGCCGGGCTGGGTGTCTCGTATGAGCAGCTTTCCCGGAATTACGCCCAGATGAGCTACTCCACGGCACGGGCCAGTGCGAACGAGTCGTGGGCGTACTTTATGGGGCGGCGAAAATTCGTCGCATCCCGTCAGGCGAGCCAGATGTTTCTGTGCTGGCTGGAAGAGGCCATCGTTCGCCGCGTGGTGACGTTACCTTCAAAAGCGCGCTTCAGTTTTCAGGAAGCCCGCAGTGCCTGGGGGAACTGCGACTGGATAGGCTCCGGTCGTATGGCCATCGATGGTCTGAAAGAAGTTCAGGAAGCGGTGATGCTGATAGAAGCCGGACTGAGTACCTACGAGAAAGAGTGCGCAAAACGCGGTGACGACTATCAGGAAATTTTTGCCCAGCAGGTCCGTGAAACGATGGAGCGCCGTGCAGCCGGTCTTAAACCGCCCGCCTGGGCGGCTGCAGCATTTGAATCCGGGCTGCGACAATCAACAGAGGAGGAGAAGAGTGACAGCAGAGCTGCGTAATCTCCCGCATATTGCCAGCATGGCCTTTAATGAGCCGCTGATGCTTGAACCCGCCTATGCGCGGGTTTTCTTTTGTGCGCTTGCAGGCCAGCTTGGGATCAGCAGCCTGACGGATGCGGTGTCCGGCGACAGCCTGACTGCCCAGGAGGCACTCGCGACGCTGGCATTATCCGGTGATGATGACGGACCACGACAGGCCCGCAGTTATCAGGTCATGAACGGCATCGCCGTGCTGCCGGTGTCCGGCACGCTGGTCAGCCGGACGCGGGCGCTGCAGCCGTACTCGGGGATGACCGGTTACAACGGCATTATCGCCCGTCTGCAACAGGCTGCCAGCGATCCGATGGTGGACGGCATTCTGCTCGATATGGACACGCCCGGCGGGATGGTGGCGGGGGCATTTGACTGCGCTGACATCATCGCCCGTGTGCGTGACATAAAACCGGTATGGGCGCTTGCCAACGACATGAACTGCAGTGCAGGTCAGTTGCTTGCCAGTGCCGCCTCCCGGCGTCTGGTCACGCAGACCGCCCGGACAGGCTCCATCGGCGTCATGATGGCTCACAGTAATTACGGTGCTGCGCTGGAGAAACAGGGTGTGGAAATCACGCTGATTTACAGCGGCAGCCATAAGGTGGATGGCAACCCCTACAGCCATCTTCCGGATGACGTCCGGGAGACACTGCAGTCCCGGATGGACGCAACCCGCCAGATGTTTGCGCAGAAGGTGTCGGCATATACCGGCCTGTCCGTGCAGGTTGTGCTGGATACCGAGGCTGCAGTGTACAGCGGTCAGGAGGCCATTGATGCCGGACTGGCTGATGAACTTGTTAACAGCACCGATGCGATCACCGTCATGCGTGATGCACTGGATGCACGTAAATCCCGTCTCTCAGGAGGGCGAATGACCAAAGAGACTCAATCAACAACTGTTTCAGCCACTGCTTCGCAGGCTGACGTTACTGACGTGGTGCCAGCGACGGAGGGCGAGAACGCCAGCGCGGCGCAGCCGGACGTGAACGCGCAGATCACCGCAGCGGTTGCGGCAGAAAACAGCCGCATTATGGGGATCCTCAACTGTGAGGAGGCTCACGGACGCGAAGAACAGGCACGCGTGCTGGCAGAAACCCCCGGTATGACCGTGAAAACGGCCCGCCGCATTCTGGCCGCAGCACCACAGAGTGCACAGGCGCGCAGTGACACTGCGCTGGATCGTCTGATGCAGGGGGCACCGGCACCGCTGGCTGCAGGTAACCCGGCATCTGATGCCGTTAACGATTTGCTGAACACACCAGTGTAAGGGATGTTTATGACGAGCAAAGAAACCTTTACCCATTACCAGCCGCAGGGCAACAGTGACCCGGCTCATACCGCAACCGCGCCCGGCGGATTGAGTGCGAAAGCGCCTGCAATGACCCCGCTGATGCTGGACACCTCCAGCCGTAAGCTGGTTGCGTGGGATGGCACCACCGACGGTGCTGCCGTTGGCATTCTTGCGGTTGCTGCTGACCAGACCAGCACCACGCTGACGTTCTACAAGTCCGGCACGTTCCGTTATGAGGATGTGCTCTGGCCGGAGGCTGCCAGCGACGAGACGAAAAAACGGACCGCGTTTGCCGGAACGGCAATCAGCATCGTTTAACTTTACCCTTCATCACTAAAGGCCGCCTGTGCGGCTTTTTTTACGGGATTTTTTTATGTCGATGTACACAACCGCCCAACTGCTGGCGGCAAATGAGCAGAAATTTAAGTTTGATCCGCTGTTTCTGCGTCTCTTTTTCCGTGAGAGCTATCCCTTCACCACGGAGAAAGTCTATCTCTCACAAATTCCGGGACTGGTAAACATGGCGCTGTACGTTTCGCCGATTGTTTCCGGTGAGGTTATCCGTTCCCGTGGCGGCTCCACCTCTGAATTTACGCCGGGATATGTCAAGCCGAAGCATGAAGTGAATCCGCAGATGACCCTGCGTCGCCTGCCGGATGAAGATCCGCAGAATCTGGCGGACCCGGCTTACCGCCGCCGTCGCATCATCATGCAGAACATGCGTGACGAAGAGCTGGCCATTGCTCAGGTCGAAGAGATGCAGGCAGTTTCTGCCGTGCTTAAGGGCAAATACACCATGACCGGTGAAGCCTTCGATCCGGTTGAGGTGGATATGGGCCGCAGTGAGGAGAATAACATCACGCAGTCCGGCGGCACGGAGTGGAGCAAGCGTGACAAGTCCACGTATGACCCGACCGACGATATCGAAGCCTACGCGCTGAACGCCAGCGGTGTGGTGAATATCATCGTGTTCGATCCGAAAGGCTGGGCGCTGTTCCGTTCCTTCAAAGCCGTCAAGGAGAAGCTGGATACCCGTCGTGGCTCTAATTCCGAGCTGGAGACAGCGGTGAAAGACCTGGGCAAAGCGGTGTCCTATAAGGGGATGTATGGCGATGTGGCCATCGTCGTGTATTCCGGACAGTACGTGGAAAACGGCGTCAAAAAGAACTTCCTGCCGGACAACACGATGGTGCTGGGGAACACTCAGGCACGCGGTCTGCGCACCTATGGCTGCATTCAGGATGCGGACGCACAGCGCGAAGGCATTAACGCCTCTGCCCGTTACCCGAAAAACTGGGTGACCACCGGCGATCCGGCGCGTGAGTTCACCATGATTCAGTCAGCACCGCTGATGCTGCTGGCTGACCCTGATGAGTTCGTGTCCGTACAACTGGCGTAATCATGGCCCTTCGGGGCCATTGTTTCTCTGTGGAGGAGTCCATGACGAAAGATGAACTGATTGCCCGTCTCCGCTCGCTGGGTGAACAACTGAACCGTGATGTCAGCCTGACGGGGACGAAAGAAGAACTGGCGCTCCGTGTGGCAGAGCTGAAAGAGGAGCTTGATGACACGGATGAAACTGCCGGTCAGGACACCCCTCTCAGCCGGGAAAATGTGCTGACCGGACATGAAAATGAGGTGGGATCAGCGCAGCCGGATACCGTGATTCTGGATACGTCTGAACTGGTCACGGTCGTGGCACTGGTGAAGCTGCATACTGATGCACTTCACGCCACGCGGGATGAACCTGTGGCATTTGTGCTGCCGGGAACGGCGTTTCGTGTCTCTGCCGGTGTGGCAGCCGAAATGACAGAGCGCGGCCTGGCCAGAATGCAATAACGGGAGGCGCTGTGGCTGATTTCGATAACCTGTTCGATGCTGCCATTGCCCGCGCCGATGAAACGATACGCGGGTACATGGGAACGTCAGCCACCATTACATCCGGTGAGCAGTCAGGTGCGGTGATACGTGGTGTTTTTGATGACCCTGAAAATATCAGCTATGCCGGACAGGGCGTGCGCGTTGAAGGCTCCAGCCCGTCCCTGTTTGTCCGGACTGATGAGGTGCGGCAGCTGCGGCGTGGAGACACGCTGACCATCGGTGAGGAAAATTTCTGGGTAGATCGGGTTTCGCCGGATGATGGCGGAAGTTGTCATCTCTGGCTTGGACGGGGCGTACCGCCTGCCGTTAACCGTCGCCGCTGAAAGGGGGATGTATGGCCATAAAAGGTCTTGAGCAGGCCGTTGAAAACCTCAGCCGTATCAGCAAAACGGCGGTGCCTGGTGCCGCCGCAATGGCCATTAACCGCGTTGCTTCATCCGCGATATCGCAGTCGGCGTCACAGGTTGCCCGTGAGACAAAGGTACGCCGGAAACTGGTAAAGGAAAGGGCCAGGCTGAAAAGGGCCACGGTCAAAAATCCGCAGGCCAGAATCAAAGTTAACCGGGGGGATTTGCCCGTAATCAAGCTGGGTAATGCGCGGGTTGTCCTTTCGCGCCGCAGGCGTCGTAAAAAGGGGCAGCGTTCATCCCTGAAAGGTGGCGGCAGCGTGCTTGTGGTGGGTAACCGTCGTATTCCCGGCGCGTTTATTCAGCAACTGAAAAATGGCCGGTGGCATGTCATGCAGCGTGTGGCTGGGAAAAACCGTTACCCCATTGATGTGGTGAAAATCCCGATGGCGGTGCCGCTGACCACGGCGTTTAAACAAAATATTGAGCGGATACGGCGTGAACGTCTTCCGAAAGAGCTGGGCTATGCGCTGCAGCATCAACTGAGGATGGTAATAAAGCGATGAAACATACTGAACTCCGTGCAGCCGTACTGGATGCACTGGAGAAGCATGACACCGGGGCGACGTTTTTTGATGGTCGCCCCGCTGTTTTTGATGAGGCGGATTTTCCGGCAGTTGCCGTTTATCTCACCGGCGCTGAATACACGGGCGAAGAGCTGGACAGCGATACCTGGCAGGCGGAGCTGCATATCGAAGTTTTCCTGCCTGCTCAGGTGCCGGATTCAGAGCTGGATGCGTGGATGGAGTCCCGGATTTATCCGGTGATGAGCGATATCCCGGCACTGTCAGATTTGATCACCAGTATGGTGGCCAGCGGCTATGACTACCGGCGCGACGATGATGCGGGCTTGTGGAGTTCAGCCGATCTGACTTATGTCATTACCTATGAAATGTGAGGACGCTATGCCTGTACCAAATCCTACAATGCCGGTGAAAGGTGCCGGGACCACCCTGTGGGTTTATAAGGGGAGCGGTGACCCTTACGCGAATCCGCTTTCAGACGTTGACTGGTCGCGTCTGGCAAAAGTTAAAGACCTGACGCCCGGCGAACTGACCGCTGAGTCCTATGACGACAGCTATCTCGATGATGAAGATGCAGACTGGACTGCGACCGGGCAGGGGCAGAAATCTGCCGGAGATACCAGCTTCACGCTGGCGTGGATGCCCGGAGAGCAGGGGCAGCAGGCGCTGCTGGCGTGGTTTAATGAAGGCGATACCCGTGCCTATAAAATCCGCTTCCCGAACGGCACGGTCGATGTGTTCCGTGGCTGGGTCAGCAGTATCGGTAAGGCGGTGACGGCGAAGGAAGTGATCACCCGCACGGTGAAAGTCACCAATGTGGGACGTCCGTCGATGGCAGAAGATCGCAGCACGGTAACAGCGGCAACCGGCATGACCGTGACGCCTGCCAGCACCTCGGTGGTGAAAGGGCAGAGCACCACGCTGACCGTGGCCTTCCAGCCGGAGGGCGTAACCGACAAGAGCTTTCGTGCGGTGTCTGCGGATAAAACAAAAGCCACCGTGTCGGTCAGTGGTATGACCATCACCGTGAACGGCGTTGCTGCAGGCAAGGTCAACATTCCGGTTGTATCCGGTAATGGTGAGTTTGCTGCGGTTGCAGAAATTACCGTCACCGCCAGTTAATCCGGAGAGTCAGCGATGTTCCTGAAAACCGAATCATTTGAACATAACGGTGTGACCGTCACGCTTTCTGAACTGTCAGCCCTGCAGCGCATTGAGCATCTCGCCCTGATGAAACGGCAGGCAGAACAGGCGGAGTCAGACAGCAACCGGAAGTTTACTGTGGAAGACGCCATCAGAACCGGCGCGTTTCTGGTGGCGATGTCCCTGTGGCATAACCATCCGCAGAAGACGCAGATGCCGTCCATGAATGAAGCCGTTAAACAGATTGAGCAGGAAGTGCTTACCACCTGGCCCACGGAGGCAATTTCTCATGCTGAAAACGTGGTGTACCGGCTGTCTGGTATGTATGAGTTTGTGGTGAATAATGCCCCTGAACAGACAGAGGACGCCGGGCCCGCAGAGCCTGTTTCTGCGGGAAAGTGTTCGACGGTGAGCTGAGTTTTGCCCTGAAACTGGCGCGTGAGATGGGGCGACCCGACTGGCGTGCCATGCTTGCCGGGATGTCATCCACGGAGTATGCCGACTGGCACCGCTTTTACAGTACCCATTATTTTCATGATGTTCTGCTGGATATGCACTTTTCCGGGCTGACGTACACCGTGCTCAGCCTGTTTTTCAGCGATCCGGATATGCATCCGCTGGATTTCAGTCTGCTGAACCGGCGCGAGGCTGACGAAGAGCCTGAAGATGATGTGCTGATGCAGAAAGCGGCAGGGCTTGCCGGAGGTGTCCGCTTTGGCCCGGACGGGAATGAAGTTATCCCCGCTTCCCCGGATGTGGCGGACATGACGGAGGATGACGTAATGCTGATGACAGTATCAGAAGGGATCGCAGGAGGAGTCCGGTATGGCTGAACCGGTAGGCGATCTGGTCGTTGATTTGAGTCTGGATGCGGCCAGATTTGACGAGCAGATGGCCAGAGTCAGGCGTCATTTTTCTGGTACGGAAAGTGATGCGAAAAAAACAGCGGCAGTCGTTGAACAGTCGCTGAGCCGACAGGCGCTGGCTGCACAGAAAGCGGGGATTTCCGTCGGGCAGTATAAAGCCGCCATGCGTATGCTGCCTGCACAGTTCACCGACGTGGCCACGCAGCTTGCAGGCGGGCAAAGTCCGTGGCTGATCCTGCTGCAACAGGGGGGCAGGTGAAGGACTCCTTCGGCGGGATGATCCCCATGTTCAGGGGGCTTGCCGGTGCGATCACCCTGCCGATGGTGGGGGCCACCTCGCTGGCGGTGGCGACCGGTGCGCTGGCGTATGCCTGGTATCAGGGCAACTCAACCCTGTCCGATTTCAACAAAACGCTGGTCCTTTCCGGCAATCAGGCGGGACTGACGGCAGATCGTATGCTGGTCCTGTCCAGAGCCGGGCAGGCGGCAGGGCTGACGTTTAACCAGACCAGCGAGTCACTCAGCGCACTGGTTAAGGCGGGGGTAAGCGGTGAGGCTCAGATTGCGTCCATCAGCCAGAGTGTGGCGCGTTTCTCCTCTGCATCCGGCGTGGAGGTGGACAAGGTCGCTGAAGCCTTCGGGAAGCTGACCACAGACCCGACGTCGGGGCTGACGGCGATGGCTCGCCAGTTCCATAACGTGTCGGCGGAGCAGATTGCGTATGTTGCTCAGTTGCAGCGTTCCGGCGATGAAGCCGGGGCATTGCAGGCGGCGAACGAGGCCGCAACGAAAGGGTTTGATGACCAGACCCGCCGCCTGAAAGAGAACATGGGCACGCTGGAGACCTGGGCAGACAGGACTGCGCGGGCATTCAAATCCATGTGGGATGCGGTGCTGGATATTGGTCGTCCTGATACCGCGCAGGAGATGCTGATTAAGGCAGAGGCTGCGTATAAGAAAGCAGACGACATCTGGAATCTGCGCAAGGATGATTATTTTGTTAACGATGAAGCGCGGGCGCGTTACTGGGATGATCGTGAAAAGGCCCGTCTTGCGCTTGAAGCCGCCCGAAAGAAGGCTGAGCAGCAGACTCAACAGGACAAAAATGCGCAGCAGCAGAGCGATACCGAAGCGTCACGGCTGAAATATACCGAAGAGGCGCAGAAGGCTTACGAACGGCTGCAGACGCCGCTGGAGAAATATACCGCCCGTCAGGAAGAACTGAACAAGGCACTGAAAGACGGGAAAATCCTGCAGGCGGATTACAACACGCTGATGGCGGCGGCGAAAAAGGATTATGAAGCGACGCTGAAAAAGCCGAAACAGTCCAGCGTGAAGGTGTCTGCGGGCGATCGTCAGGAAGACAGTGCTCATGCTGCCCTGCTGACGCTTCAGGCAGAACTCCGGACGCTGGAGAAGCATGCCGGAGCAAATGAGAAAATCAGCCAGCAGCGCCGGGATTTGTGGAAGGCGGAGAGTCAGTTCGCGGTACTGGAGGAGGCGGCGCAACGTCGCCAGCTGTCTGCACAGGAGAAATCCCTGCTGGCGCATAAAGATGAGACGCTGGAGTACAAACGCCAGCTGGCTGCACTTGGCGACAAGGTTACGTATCAGGAGCGCCTGAACGCGCTGGCGCAGCAGGCGGATAAATTCGCACAGCAGCAACGGGCAAAACGGGCCGCCATTGATGCGAAAAGCCGGGGGCTGACTGACCGGCAGGCAGAACGGGAAGCCACGGAACAGCGCCTGAAGGAACAGTATGGCGATAATCCGCTGGCGCTGAATAACGTCATGTCAGAGCAGAAAAAGACCTGGGCGGCTGAAGACCAGCTTCGCGGGAACTGGATGGCAGGCCTGAAGTCCGGCTGGAGTGAGTGGGAAGAGAGCGCCACGGACAGTATGTCGCAGGTAAAAAGTGCAGCCACGCAGACCTTTGATGGTATTGCACAGAATATGGCGGCGATGCTGACCGGCAGTGAGCAGAACTGGCGCAGCTTCACCCGTTCCGTGCTGTCCATGATGACAGAAATTCTGCTTAAGCAGGCAATGGTGGGGATTGTCGGGAGTATCGGCAGCGCCATTGGCGGGGCTGTTGGTGGCGGCGCATCCGCGTCAGGCGGTACAGCCATTCAGGCCGCTGCGGCGAAATTCCATTTTGCAACCGGAGGATTTACGGGAACCGGCGGCAAATATGAGCCAGCGGGGATTGTTCACCGTGGTGAGTTTGTCTTCACGAAGGAGGCAACCAGCCGGATTGGCGTGGGGAATCTTTACCGGCTGATGCGCGGCTATGCCACCGGCGGTTATGTCGGTACACCGGGCAGCATGGCAGACAGCCGGTCGCAGGCGTCCGGGACGTTTGAGCAGAATAACCATGTGGTGATTAACAACGACGGCACGAACGGGCAGATAGGTCCGGCTGCTCTGAAGGCGGTGTATGACATGGCCCGCAAGGGTGCCCGTGATGAAATTCAGACACAGATGCGTGATGGTGGCCTGTTCTCCGGAGGTGGACGATGAAGACCTTCCGCTGGAAAGTGAAACCCGGTATGGATGTGGCTTCGGTCCCTTCTGTAAGAAAGGTGCGCTTTGGTGATGGCTATTCTCAGCGAGCGCCTGCCGGGCTGAATGCCAACCTGAAAACGTACAGCGTGACGCTTTCTGTCCCCCGTGAGGAGGCCACGGTACTGGAGTCGTTTCTGGAAGAGCACGGGGGCTGGAAATCCTTTCTGTGGACGCCGCCTTATGAGTGGCGGCAGATAAAGGTGACCTGCGCAAAATGGTCGTCGCGGGTCAGTATGCTGCGTGTTGAGTTCAGCGCAGAGTTTGAACAGGTGGTGAACTGATGCAGGATATCCGGCAGGAAACACTGAATGAATGCACCCGTGCGGAGCAGTCGGCCAGCGTGGTGCTCTGGGAAATCGACCTGACAGAGGTCGGTGGAGAACGTTATTTTTTCTGTAATGAGCAGAACGAAAAAGGTGAGCCGGTCACCTGGCAGGGGCGACAGTATCAGCCGTATCCCATTCAGGGGAGCGGTTTTGAACTGAATGGCAAAGGCACCAGTACGCGCCCCACGCTGACGGTTTCTAACCTGTACGGTATGGTCACCGGGATGGCGGAAGATATGCAGAGTCTGGTCGGCGGAACGGTGGTCCGGCGTAAGGTTTACGCCCGTTTTCTGGATGCGGTGAACTTCGTCAACGGAAACAGTTACGCCGATCCGGAGCAGGAGGTGATCAGCCGCTGGCGCATTGAGCAGTGCAGCGAACTGAGCGCGGTGAGTGCCTCCTTTGTACTGTCCACGCCGACGGAAACGGATGGCGCTGTTTTTCCGGGACGTATCATGCTGGCCAACACCTGCACCTGGACCTATCGCGGTGACGAGTGCGGTTATAGCGGTCCGGCTGTCGCGGATGAATATGACCAGCCAACGTCCGATATCACGAAGGATAAATGCAGCAAATGCCTGAGCGGTTGTAAGTTCCGCAATAACGTCGGCAACTTTGGCGGCTTCCTTTCCATTAACAAACTTTCGCAGTAAATCCCATGACACAGACAGAATCAGCGATTCTGGCGCACGCCCGGCGATGTGCGCCAGCGGAGTCGTGCGGCTTCGTGGTAAGCACGCCGGAGGGGGAAAGATATTTCCCCTGCGTGAATATCTCCGGTGAGCCGGAGGCGTATTTCCGTATGTCGCCGGAAGACTGGCTGCAGGCAGAAATGCAGGGTGAGATTGTGGCGCTGGTCCACAGCCACCCCGGTGGTCTGCCCTGGCTGAGTGAGGCCGACCGGCGGCTGCAGGTGCAGAGTGATTTGCCGTGGTGGCTGGTCTGCCGGGGGACGATTCATAAGTTCCGCTGTGTGCCGCATCTCACCGGGCGGCGCTTTGAGCACGGTGTGACGGACTGTTACACACTGTTCCGGGATGCTTATCATCTGGCGGGGATTGAGATGCCGGACTTTCATCGTGAGGATGACTGGTGGCGTAACGGCCAGAATCTCTATCTGGATAATCTGGAGGCGACGGGGCTGTATCAGGTGCCGTTGTCAGCGGCACAGCCGGGCGATGTGCTGCTGTGCTGTTTTGGTTCATCAGTGCCGAATCACGCCGCAATTTACTGCGGCGACGGCGAGCTGCTGCACCATATTCCTGAACAACTGAGCAAACGAGAGAGGTACACCGACAAATGGCAGCGACGCACACACTCCCTCTGGCGTCACCGGGCATGGCGCGCATCTGCCTTTACGGGGATTTACAACGATTTGGTCGCCGCATCGACCTTCGTGTGAAAACGGGGGCTGAAGCCATCCGGGCACTGGCCACACAGCTCCCGGCGTTTCGTCAGAAACTGAGCGACGGCTGGTATCAGGTACGGATTGCCGGGCGGGACGTCAGCACGTCCGGGTTAACGGCGCAGTTACATGAGACTCTGCCTGATGGCGCTGTAATTCATATTGTTCCCAGAGTCGCCGGGGCCAAGTCAGGTGGCGTATTCCAGATTGTCCTGGGGGCTGCCGCCATTGCCGGATCATTCTTTACCGCCGGAGCCACCCTTGCAGCATGGGGGGCAGCCATTGGGGCCGGTGGTATGACCGGCATCCTGTTTTCTCTCGGTGCCAGTATGGTGCTCGGTGGTGTGGCGCAGATGCTGGCACCGAAAGCCAGAACTCCCCGTATACAGACAACGGATAACGGTAAGCAGAACACCTATTTCTCCTCACTGGATAACATGGTTGCCCAGGGCAATGTTCTGCCTGTTCTGTACGGGGAAATGCGCGTGGGGTCACGCGTGGTTTCTCAGGAGATCAGCACGGCAGACGAAGGGGACGGTGGTCAGGTTGTGGTGATTGGTCGCTGATGCAAAATGTTTTATGTGAAACCGCCTGCGGGCGGTTTTGTCATTTATGGAGCGTGAGGAATGGGTAAAGGAAGCAGTAAGGGGCATACCCCGCGCGAAGCGAAGGACAACCTGAAGTCCACGCAGTTGCTGAGTGTGATCGATGCCATCAGCGAAGGGCCGATTGAAGGTCCGGTGGATGGCTTAAAAAGCGTGCTGCTGAACAGTACGCCGGTGCTGGACACTGAGGGGAATACCAACATATCCGGTGTCACGGTGGTGTTCCGGGCTGGTGAGCAGGAGCAGACTCCGCCGGAGGGATTTGAATCCTCCGGCTCCGAGACGGTGCTGGGTACGGAAGTGAAATATGACACGCCGATCACCCGCACCATTACGTCTGCAAACATCGACCGTCTGCGCTTTACCTTCGGTGTACAGGCACTGGTGGAAACCACCTCAAAGGGTGACAGGAATCCGTCGGAAGTCCGCCTGCTGGTTCAGATACAACGTAACGGTGGCTGGGTGACGGAAAAAGACATCACCATTAAGGGCAAAACCACCTCGCAGTATCTGGCCTCGGTGGTGATGGGTAACCTGCCGCCGCGCCCGTTTAATATCCGGATGCGCAGGATGACGCCGGACAGCACCACAGACCAGCTGCAGAACAAAACGCTCTGGTCGTCATACACTGAAATCATCGATGTGAAACAGTGCTACCCGAACACGGCACTGGTCGGCGTGCAGGTGGACTCGGAGCAGTTCGGCAGCCAGCAGGTGAGCCGTAATTATCATCTGCGCGGGCGTATTCTGCAGGTGCCGTCGAACTATAACCCGCAGACGCGGCAATACAGCGGTATCTGGGACGGAACGTTTAAACCGGCATACAGCAACAACATGGCCTGGTGTCTGTGGGATATGCTGACCCATCCGCGCTACGGCATGGGGAAACGTCTTGGTGCGGCGGATGTGGATAAATGGGCGCTGTATGTCATCGGCCAGTACTGCGACCAGTCAGTGCCGGACGGCTTTGGCGGCACGGAGCCGCGCATCACCTGTAATGCGTACCTGACCACACAGCGTAAGGCGTGGGATGTGCTCAGCGATTTCTGCTCGGCGATGCGCTGTATGCCGGTATGGAACGGGCAGACGCTGACGTTCGTGCAGGACCGACCGTCGGATAAGACGTGGACCTATAACCGCAGTAATGTGGTGATGCCGGATGATGGCGCGCCGTTCCGCTACAGCTTCAGCGCCCTGAAGGACCGCCATAATGCCGTTGAGGTGAACTGGATTGACCCGAACAACGGCTGGGAGACGGCGACAGAGCTTGTTGAAGATACGCAGGCCATTGCCCGTTACGGTCGTAATGTTACGAAGATGGATGCCTTTGGCTGTACCAGCCGGGGGCAGGCACACCGCGCCGGGCTGTGGCTGATTAAAACAGAACTGCTGGAAACGCAGACCGTGGATTTCAGCGTCGGCGCAGAAGGGCTTCGCCATGTACCGGGCGATGTTATTGAAATCTGCGATGATGACTATGCCGGTATCAGCACCGGTGGTCGTGTGCTGGCGGTGAACAGCCAGACCCGGACGCTGACGCTCGACCGTGAAATCACGCTGCCATCCTCCGGTACCGCGCTGATAAGCCTGGTTGACGGAAGTGGCAATCCGGTCAGCGTGGAGGTTCAGTCCGTCACCGACGGCGTGAAGGTAAAAGTGAGCCGTGTTCCTGACGGTGTTGCTGAATACAGCGTATGGGAGCTGAAGCTGCCGACGCTGCGCCAGCGACTGTTCCGCTGCGTGAGTATCCGTGAGAACGACGACGGCACGTATGCCATCACCGCCGTGCAGCATGTGCCGGAAAAAGAGGCCATCGTGGATAACGGGGCGCACTTTGACGGCGAACAGAGTGGCACGGTGAATGGTGTCACGCCGCCAGCGGTGCAGCACCTGACCGCAGAAGTCACTGCAGACAGCGGGGAATATCAGGTGCTGGCGCGATGGGACACACCGAAGGTGGTGAAGGGCGTGAGTTTCCTGCTCCGTCTGACCGTAACAGCGGACGACGGCAGTGAGCGGCTGGTCAGCACGGCCCGGACGACGGAAACCACATACCGCTTCACGCAACTGGCGCTGGGGAACTACAGGCTGACAGTCCGGGCGGTAAATGCGTGGGGGCAGCAGGGCGATCCGGCGTCGGTATCGTTCCGGATTGCCGCACCGGCAGCACCGTCGAGGATTGAGCTGACGCCGGGCTATTTTCAGATAACCGCCACGCCGCATCTTGCCGTTTATGACCCGACGGTACAGTTTGAGTTCTGGTTCTCGGAAAAGCAGATTGCGGATATCAGACAGGTTGAAACCAGCACGCGTTATCTTGGTACGGCGCTGTACTGGATAGCCGCCAGTATCAATATCAAACCGGGCCATGATTATTACTTTTATATCCGCAGTGTGAACACCGTTGGCAAATCGGCATTCGTGGAGGCCGTCGGTCGGGCGAGCGATGATGCGGAAGGTTACCTGGATTTTTTCAAAGGCAAGATAACCGAATCCCATCTCGGCAAGGAGCTGCTGGAAAAAGTCGAGCTGACGGAGGATAACGCCAGCAGACTGGAGGAGTTTTCGAAAGAGTGGAAGGATGCCAGTGATAAGTGGAATGCCATGTGGGCTGTCAAAATTGAGCAGACCAAAGACGGCAAACATTATGTCGCGGGTATTGGCCTCAGCATGGAGGACACGGAGGAAGGCAAACTGAGCCAGTTTCTGGTTGCCGCCAATCGTATCGCATTTATTGACCCGGCAAACGGGAATGAAACGCCGATGTTTGTGGCGCAGGGCAACCAGATATTCATGAACGACGTGTTCCTGAAGCGCCTGACGGCCCCCACCATTACCAGCGGCGGCAATCCTCCGGCCTTTTCCCTGACACCGGACGGAAAGCTGACCGCTAAAAATGCGGATATCAGTGGCAGTGTGAATGCGAACTCCGGGACGCTCAGTAATGTGACGATAGCTGAAAACTGTACGATAAACGGTACGCTGAGGGCGGAAAAAATCGTCGGGGACATTGTAAAGGCGGCGAGCGCGGCTTTTCCGCGCCAGCGTGAAAGCAGTGTGGACTGGCCGTCAGGTACCCGTACTGTCACCGTGACCGATGACCATCCTTTTGATCGCCAGATAGTGGTGCTTCCGCTGACGTTTCGCGGAAGTAAGCGTACTGTCAGCGGCAGGACAACGTATTCGATGTGTTATCTGAAAGTACTGATGAACGGTGCGGTGATTTATGATGGCGCGGCGAACGAGGCGGTACAGGTGTTCTCCCGTATTGTTGACATGCCAGCGGGTCGGGGAAACGTGATCCTGACGTTCACGCTTACGTCCACACGGCATTCGGCAGATATTCCGCCGTATACGTTTGCCAGCGATGTGCAGGTTATGGTGATTAAGAAACAGGCGCTGGGCATCAGCGTGGTCTGAGTGTGTTACAGAGGTTCGTCCGGGAACGGGCGTTTTATTATAAAACAGTGAGAGGTGAACGATGCGTAATGTGTGTATTGCCGTTGCTGTCTTTGCCGCACTTGCGGTGACAGTCACTCCGGCCCGTGCGGAAGGTGGACATGGTACGTTTACGGTGGGCTATTTTCAAGTGAAACCGGGTACATTGCCGTCGTTGTCGGGCGGGATACCGGTGTGAGTCATCTGAAAGGGATTAACGTGAAGTACCGTTATGAGCTGACGGACAGTGTGGGGGTGATGGCTTCCCTGGGGTTCGCCGCGTCGAAAAAGAGCAGCACAGTGATGACCGGGGAGGATACGTTTCACTATGAGAGCCTGCGTGGACGTTATGTGAGCGTGATGGCCGGACCGGTTTTACAAATCAGTAAGCAGGTCAGTGCGTACGCCATGGCCGGAGTGGCTCACAGTCGGTGGTCCGGCAGTACAATGGATTACCGTAAGACGGAAATCACTCCCGGGTATATGAAAGAGACGACCACTGCCAGGGACGAAAGTGCAATGCGGCATACCTCAGTGGCGTGGAGTGCAGGTATACAGATTAATCCGGCAGCGTCCGTCGTTGTTGATATTGCTTATGAAGGCTCCGGCAGTGGCGACTGGCGTACTGACGGATTCATCGTTGGGGTCGGTTATAAATTCTGATTAGCCAGGTAACACAGTGTTATGACAGCCCGCCGGAACCGGTGGGCTTTTTTGTGGGGTGAATATGGCAGTAAAGATTTCAGGAGTCCTGAAAGACGGCACAGGAAAACCGGTACAGAACTGCACCATTCAGCTGAAAGCCAGACGTAACAGCACCACGGTGGTGGTGAACACGGTGGGCTCAGAGAATCCGGATGAAGCCGGGCGTTACAGCATGGATGTGGAGTACGGTCAGTACAGTGTCATCCTGCAGGTTGACGGTTTTCCACCATCGCACGCCGGGACCATCACCGTGTATGAAGATTCACAACCGGGGACGCTGAATGATTTTCTCTGTGCCATGACGGAGGATGATGCCCGGCCGGAGGTGCTGCGTCGTCTTGAACTGATGGTGGAAGAGGTGGCGCGTAACGCGTCCGTGGTGGCACAGAGTACGGCAGACGCGAAGAAATCAGCCGGCGATGCCAGTGCATCAGCTGCTCAGGTCGCGGCCCTTGTGACTGATGCAACTGACTCAGCACGCGCCGCCAGCACGTCCGCCGGACAGGCTGCATCGTCAGCTCAGGAAGCGTCCTCCGGCGCAGAAGCGGCATCAGCAAAGGCCACTGAAGCGGAAAAAAGTGCCGCAGCCGCAGAGTCCTCAAAAAACGCGGCGGCCACCAGTGCCGGTGCGGCGAAAACGTCAGAAACGAATGCTGCAGCGTCACAACAATCAGCCGCCACGTCTGCCTCCACCGCGGCCACGAAAGCGTCAGAGGCCGCCACTTCAGCACGAGATGCGGTGGCCTCAAAAGAGGCAGCAAAATCATCAGAAACGAACGCATCATCAAGTGCCGGTCGTGCAGCTTCCTCGGCAACGGCGGCAGAAAATTCTGCCAGGGCGGCAAAAACGTCCGAGACGAATGCCAGGTCATCTGAAACAGCAGCGGAACGGAGCGCCTCTGCCGCGGCAGACGCAAAAACAGCGGCGGCGGGGAGTGCGTCAACGGCATCCACGAAGGCGACAGAGGCTGCGGGAAGTGCGGTATCAGCATCGCAGAGCAAAAGTGCGGCAGAAGCGGCGGCAATACGTGCAAAAAATTCGGCAAAACGTGCAGAAGATATAGCTTCAGCTGTCGCGCTTGAGGATGCGGACACAACGAGAAAGGGGATAGTGCAGCTCAGCAGTGCAACCAACAGCACGTCTGAAACGCTTGCTGCAACGCCAAAGGCGGTTAAGGTGGTAATGGATGAAACGAACAGAAAAGCCCACTGGACAGTCCGGCACTGACCGGAACGCCAACAGCACCAACCGCGCTCAGGGGAACAAACAATACCCAGATTGCGAACACCGCTTTTGTACTGGCCGCGATTGCAGATGTTATCGACGCGTCACCTGACGCACTGAATACGCTGAATGAACTGGCCGCAGCGCTCGGGAATGATCCAGATTTTGCTACCACCATGACTAACGCGCTTGCGGGTAAACAACCGAAGAATGCGACACTGACGGCGCTGGCAGGGCTTTCCACGGCGAAAAATAAATTACCGTATTTTGCGGAAAATGATGCCGCCAGCCTGACTGAACTGACTCAGGTTGGCAGGGATATTCTGGCAAAAAATTCCGTTGCAGATGTTCTTGAATACCTTGGGGCCGGTGAGAATTCGGCCTTTCCGGCAGGTGCGCCGATCCCGTGGCCATCAGATATCGTTCCGTCTGGCTACGTCCTGATGCAGGGGCAGGCGTTTGACAAATCAGCCTACCCAAAACTTGCTGTCGCGTATCCATCGGGTGTGCTTCCTGATATGCGAGGCTGGACAATCAAGGGGAAACCCGCCAGCGGTCGTGCTGTATTGTCTCAGGAACAGGATGGAATTAAGTCGCACACCCACAGTGCCAGTGCATCCGGTACGGATTTGGGGACGAAAACCACATCGTCGTTTGATTACGGGACGAAAACAACAGGCAGTTTCGATTACGGCACCAAATCGACGAATAACACGGGGGCTCATGCTCACAGTCTGAGCGGTTCAACAGGGGCCGCGGGTGCTCATGCCCACACAAGTGGTTTAAGGATGAACAGTTCTGGCTGGAGTCAGTATGGAACAGCAACCATTACAGGAAGTTTATCCACAGTTAAAGGAACCAGCACACAGGGTATTGCTTATTTATCGAAAACGGACAGTCAGGGCAGCCACAGTCACTCATTGTCCGGTACAGCCGTGAGTGCCGGTGCACATGCGCATACAGTTGGTATTGGTGCGCACCAGCATCCGGTTGTTATCGGTGCTCATGCCCATTCTTTCAGTATTGGTTCACACGGACACACCATCACCGTTAACGCTGCGGGTAACGCGGAAAACACCGTCAAAAACATTGCATTTAACTATATTGTGAGGCTTGCATAATGGCATTCAGAATGAGTGAACAACCACGGACCATAAAAATTTATAATCTGCTGGCCGGAACTAATGAATTTATTGGTGAAGGTGACGCATATATTCCGCCTCATACCGGTCTGCCTGCAAACAGTACCGATATTGCACCGCCAGATATTCCGGCTGGCTTTGTGGCTGTTTTCAACAGTGATGAGGCATCGTGGCATCTCGTTGAAGACCATCGGGGTAAAACCGTCTATGACGTGGCTTCCGGCGACGCGTTATTTATTTCTGAACTCGGTCCGTTACCGGAAAATTTTACCTGGTTATCGCCGGGAGGGGAATATCAGAAGTGGAACGGCACAGCCTGGGTGAAGGATACGGAAGCAGAAAAACTGTTCCGGATCCGGGAGGCGGAAGAAACAAAAAAAAGCCTGATGCAGGTAGCCAGTGAGCATATTGCGCCGCTTCAGGATGCTGCAGATCTGGAAATTGCAACGAAGGAAGAAACCTCGTTGCTGGAAGCCTGGAAGAAGTATCGGGTGTTGCTGAACCGTGTTGATACATCAACTGCACCTGATATTGAGTGGCCTGCTGTCCCTGTTATGGAGTAATCGTTTTGTGATATGCCGCAGAAACGTTGTATGAAATAACGTTCTGCGGTTAGTTAGTATATTGTAAAGCTGAGTATTGGTTTATTTGGCGATTATTATCTTCAGGAGAATAATGGAAGTTCTATGACTCAATTGTTCATAGTGTTTACATCACCGCCAATTGCTTTTAAGACTGAACGCATGAAATATGGTTTTTCGTCATGTTTTGAGTCTGCTGTTGATATTTCTAAAGTCGGTTTTTTTTCTTCGTTTTCTCTAACTATTTTCCATGAAATACATTTTTGATTATTATTTGAATCAATTCCAATTACCTGAAGTCTTTCATCTATAATTGGCATTGTATGTATTGGTTTATTGGAGTAGATGCTTGCTTTTCTGAGCCATAGCTCTGATATCCAAATGAAGCCATAGGCATTTGTTATTTTGGCTCTGTCAGCTGCATAACGCCAAAAAATATATTTATCTGCTTGATCTTCAAATGTTGTATTGATTAAATCAATTGGATGGAATTGTTTATCATAAAAATTAATGTTTGAA